>JAVKFU010000016.1:7500-14488 GCA_040223695.1 Deltaproteobacteria bacterium | reverse complement strand
GCCGGGGAGAAGGGAAATGATGAGAGTACGCTGTATGTATTCGGCGTCAGGATTTAACGGAAGATTAAAGGGGCCGGGAGCCAAAACAGAATAAGGCTCCCTCCCCATTCCCTGAAATAAAACTGAAAGGAGAAAAAAATGAGTTCAATACAGAATATCGATACGATCAAATCAAGAATGAAAGACGCGTGGAACGCAGGGGACTACCGCACGTTTGCGACTTATATGGAGCCTGGAGCTCTGGATATATTAAATGGCTGGGGTATATCGCCCGGGCAGTCCATGCTTGACGTGGCCTGCGGCGCGGGCCAGATATCGATCCCCGCTTCGAGGTCCGGGGTAAAGGTCACGGGCGTTGACATTGCGCCAAATTGGATTGACGTTGCCCGCGGCCGCGCGGCAAAAGAGGGGCTGGACGCGATATTCGACGAGGGGGACGCCGAATGCCTGCCGTATTCCGATGGTTCGTTCGATGTCGTTGCTACCATAGTGGGCGCCATGTTCGCTCCGCAGCCGGACAGGGTAGCTTCGGAGTTCCTGAGGGTATGCAGGTCTGGAGGGAGGATGTTAATGGTTAACTGGACCCCCGAGGGGTTTGTAGGGCAGATGTTTAAGACTATAGGCAGGCATGTTCCGCCCCCTTCGAATGTACCCTCACCGCTCCTCTGGGGAAACGAGGAAATCGTAAAGGAGCGTTTCGGCGACGGTGTAAGACATATAGTTTTGACAAAGAAGACTTACCCGTTGTGGCACTATCCGTTTAGCGTGCCTGAGGTGGTTCAGTTCTTTTTTGAGAACTATGGGCCGACGGAAAAGGCTCTCCAGTCACTGGACGAGGAGGCGGGAAAATTACTACGGAGCGACCTCGAAGATGTGTTTTCTGCTTACAATGCGGAGAGAAACGGGACAACTACGCTCGTCGCCGAGTATCTGGAAGTCGATGCGGTGAGGAAATGATTGTATCTAAACACAAAAAGGGCGGGTGTGAACTAACTTTCATGCCCACTCCTTTTTAACTTAGTTTTGCTCTTGGGCCAATATTATTTTTTAATAAATAACGCGGCGAGTTAATTAATGGTGAAGGCCTATAAAATCCCTTAAGGTTTTCTATCGGACTTAAGATTCTTAGTAGTTGTCTGAGTATATCATCTTGAGGTCCCAGTTCTTCATATTTGCAAGATTTAAGTCTCTGAATTCTACTTTATCGTTTTCCCTTTCAGTATTGATTACCAGAAGAGTCGAAAGATGATCTGCTACACTCCTGCGAGGTCTTTCTTCTTCGAAACCATCTGATTTTAGTGCTTTAAGCGAACTTTGCTCAAGCATATTTGCCCATATCGATAATCTTCCCAAGTCCAGTATTGAAGCGAGGCACTTTATAAGTTCGATTTTTATTGACGAGTTTATAGCCTCAATTTCGACGATATTAAACTTACGGTCATGAGATTCTCTATGTAAACGGGTTTGTGCCACAAGGTAGCCTTTGAGCTCCTTTTCTTGCCAATATAAAAATAAGAAGCCCGAAAACGGATTCCTGTACCTCCAGCGGAAATAGTCGGGTTTTCTTATGAGTGTTATCTTCTTACGGGGTTCCAGTTTTGAAACAAGGGAGGCCATCTCCTCCGGCTTTGGGTTTTTATCCAGCAGAATGTGGTGCGGTAATGCTTTTGTATTTTTATGAATATCCTCGATGGTTCTTATGCCCGGCTTTGCTCTACGGCTGATAAATTCACTGATTCCGGCTTTTCTAAGCAAACTACCGGCAACCTTCGCAGGAAAGGACCTTCTTTTATTCAAATTTTTTTCCAGGACCGTTATTTTGCCGATGCTCTTCCAGCCCATCGCCAGGGAGCCGATATAATTAACAGTGTTCGCGCTGAAATTAAGTAAATACCGGTAGCCCCTCTCATTTAGATCGCGCAAGACGAATCTCATTAATTCCTGATATATCCCCTTATTTCGATATTCCGGATGTATTACAAGATCAGAAGCGCATAATGCTTTAAAATTGTCTGAACTGCCGCCTATTTGCCATTCGGTATCGTACATGCCTCTGAACGCAATCAGCTTCCCTTCGCTGAGAACCAAATAGATTTTGGGTGATTCGGAAAACGGGTTTTCAAAATATTTCCATCTGAAATAGGATTTGTTTAAATCTGAATCAATGCTCCAGTGTTGCTTTTGAAAGTCGTAAATCTTTTCGTCATAGCTCCCGTCATATCTGATAAACTCATAATTCATAAGCCAATTATTTCGCGAATCTGTTTGTGAAATTCACTATGCCGTCGATTGTATCCCACTCTTTTACAAAGTCGATAGCAGTGAGGTCGAGAGACGCGCCCGACTGCTCTTCGATGAGAACCGCCAGTTCAAGTAGATATAACGATTCTAAAAGACCCGATGTAATTAGAGGCGTGGAATCGTTGAGTTCTTCAGGCAGGGGCTTTCCCGAATCTTTTAGTTTGCCATTGATAAAATCTGTAATTTCCTTTCTTAATTCCTCGGACATTCTGTGATCCTCAGATTGAAGTCTCCAGTTCTTTCCAGGTGGTGGGATTAGCCATAGCGACTACGATCTTTCTGCTGCCTGAATAAGGTCTCCTTCCATGTGCGACAATCATATTGTCCAGCATAAGAACATCGCCTCTTTCCCACGGGAACGAAACGGTTTCGGTATCATAAGCTTCTCTGAGTTTAGTTATTGTTTCTTTGTCAATGCTGCTCCCGTCTCCGTAATAAGTATTATTAGGCAAATCTTTCTCTTTAAAGAATTTGAGTAGCATCTGCTGCAATTTCGGCTCAATAGCAAATACACTGAGGACGGTAGCGTGGTTCAGCCAGACAAATTCCCCTGAGACCGGATGTTTCGCTATAGCGGGTCGAAGCTGTCTTGTCCTTACTTTGTTGTTGTCAATCCACTCGTACTCGATGTCGGATTCTCTGCAAAACCTTTCCATTTCGGATTTGTCTTGTGTTTGGTAAACCTCCTGCCAAGAGAAGCCGAACGGACCGCCGCTGAAGTTTCGGACGTACAACACCCCTTTTTCCTCAAACGGTTTTCTGATTGATGGGTCGAGACGCTTATATACTTTTCTCACATCTGCTAGGGGGGTTTCACCGCCTTCCTCAGAGGCTGTAACGCAATAAAAGAAGATTTTCCCGGGGAACCGAGCCGCGAATGAACTTTCATTATGGAGAAGAATTTCCTGCTCCGGCGGGTAATCGGTGGCGGTATAGACTTTCCCCTTAACCTGAGATCTCGGTGTAGCTCTGTCGTTGTATTCCAGCAGACTTCCGTAATTCTCCCCGACGATTCCTTCGAATTCTTCAATCCCCTCCAAGTTGAAGTTTCTGAATAATATCCCCCCGTATTTCAGGAGGCTTTGGTCGATTGGCTCCTTATGCAGACTGAAAAATTTTGCAAGGGTTAAATTGTCGTTTTTGGAAGTAAGGACCAAAGGCAGCGTGGTTTTATCATCAATAAAAGCTGCTGTAAAATCATTGTTTCCTATTATTTCACTAACCATATCGGCTGCTTTGACGCTGGAAAAGCCTTTACTCGAGCTTAAATATCGATAAGAGCGCGTAAAGTGAATCACTCTCTGTCAATTTATAATAATAATAAAATATATACTGCTAATGATCGAGAATAGCAATAATTATCGGCAAGAGAAAGTGCAGTCGATGTCTAAGAAAGAATAGGGAAATTGGTGAAATTAAGTTTCCAGATAACGCCTCTTAAGCTGCTCGTAAATACAATTTTTTGGAAAGCCGCCGTCTTTATTAACCCCGTTTAATCTCCACATTTCGTTCCAGAGATGGAGAGCTTTCGTTCCGGATAATGCGAATCTTAGTTTTTCTCTCCATACGATATGAATAGCGCCGTTTATGAATCTATCCCAGTTACGCCAGTGTATCGGAGAGAAAGTTTCGGCCTTCTCTACATAACGCTGTAGGCTGAATTTTTTTACCGCCGACTTTAATAACCTGGGTCCCGTATCGCCCCATTTCAGCTCCGCAGGATTTCTTTTTCCTGCCTCCGTATAACAATATTCCATAATTTCCGCGCCCGCTGGGGTTTTAATAAGAAAATTTTGTACCTTGTGTATCTTAGGTCCGAGAACATACAAATTCGGTTCTTTTGCGGAAGTGAATACATAATCAGAAGCCGGATTTAAAGGTGACATGCAAACAACGTCCGTATCAACCCAAAACTCGCCCTTTTCCAGCAGTAATTTATATCTGAAGAGGTTGGAAAATCCCGCGTAGGTGTTACGGTCTCTATATTTGAAAATTTTGTCCGGACTTATGATTTCGCGCGCGTCCTTGAGCAAGACCCCTGCAGGAACATTTTCTATTTCGTCGTAAACGTAGAGGTGAAACGGGTGTCCGTTAATTAGAAAGGAGGATATGCAGAGCCTCTCCATCGACGATAACCTGTCCCCGATCCAAAGGCTTTGTATGACAGGGAGCGGACTATCGTCGGTCATTGGTTTGCCGCTCATCCTAGATTCCCGATCCGGTAATGAAGGGCGACTGGTTAGTACCTCGGCATATCGGGGTCGTATTTCTCGGCCCAGGCGTCGATGCCGCCCTTCAGGTTCCTGGCTTTCTTAAAGCCCATTGTCCTCAGGAATCTGGTAGCCCTCATGCTTCTTCCCCCGGTGTGGCAGTAGACTACTATCTGGTCCGCTGTGTCCAGCTCATTTACCCTTTCGGGCAGTTCCCCGAGTGGTATCTGTGTGGGGCCGTCAAGGCTGCAAATCTCGAATTCGTGAGGCTCCCTCACGTCCAGAACTACGACGTTTCCGCCGTTCGCACGCAGTTCTTTAAATTCGTCTACTGAAATCTCCAGGTTGTCGCCCGGACTTGACGCCTCCGCCTCTTCCACTCCCCGTATTCCGCAGAACTCTTCGTAGTCGATCAATTCTTTAATGGTCGCGTTCTCCCCGCATATCGGGCAGTCCGGGTCTTTTCGCAGATTTAATTCTCTCGGCTGCATTTCGAGAACGTCGAGAAACAGCAGTCTGCCGATTAAAGGTTTTCCCTGCTCTATGATGAGCTTAACGGCCTCCGAGGCCTGAAGCGTTCCTATGACCCCCGGGAGTATTCCCAGGACTCCGCCCTCGGCGCAGCTCGGCACGAGGCCCGGAGGAGGAGGCTCCGGATAGAGGCAGCGGTAGCATGGACCCCTCTTGGCGTCAAAAACTGTTACCTGCCCTTCGAACCTGAAGATGCTTCCGTACACGTTGGGCTTTCCGAGGAGCACGCACGCGTCGTTTACCAGATACCTGGTCGCGAAGTTGTCGGTGCCGTCGACGATAATATCGTAATCCTTGAATATATCCATAGCGTTTTCGGATGTGAGTCTCGTGTTATAGGTAGTGATTTCTATATCCGAATTGAGCTGAAGGAGCCTCTCCTTAGCGGAATCCACTTTCAAAACGCCGATGTTATCCTCGCTGTGAATGATTTGCCGTTGGAGATTACTGAAATCGACAACGTCAAAGTCCAGTATGCCCAGGTGCCCGACCCCGGCCGCCGCCAGGTACAATGCAAGCGGGGAGCCGAGACCTCCGGCCCCAACGCACAAAACCCTCGCGTTAGAAAGTTTTTCCTGTCCTTCGACACCTACCTCGGGCATTATCAAATGCCTTGAGTAGCGCCTGATTTGCTCATTTGTAAGACCCATCTTTATTACCTTCCCGTTCTAGGATTTCCGAGTGTGGAATAAATCTATACATAAATCCGATGTTTTCAACTTTTTGTCTGAATATCGCTTATGCTTAATAAAGCTTAATCCCCCGTGCGGGTCAGTTGAATATATAGAGTTATTGTATACTTTATATTATAGGGACGGAAGGGATTTCACAAGTTAAGATTCGTTTTGACGCAGGAAGGATTCTTTGATAACCTAAAAGGTCATAAAGACCCGTTTTTTCGCGGTTTTTCGTTATTTTAAAAAAGTTCAAAAATCTTCTTGACAACCATTTTCTATGCTTTATATTATATGTCCCTTTGGCAAAAATATCTGAGAAGATATTTTCAGATCTTTGAAAATTAAATAGCAGATAAGCGGGCGAAGAAGAGCTAAGCAAAATTTCTTGAAATTATCATGAAGAGTTTGATCCTGGCTCAGAGCGAACGCTGGCGGTATGCTTAACACATGCAAGTCGAGCGCGAAAGTGACTTCGGTCACGAGTAGAGCGGCGAACGGGTGAGTAACACGTGGATAATCTGCCTTTAGGACTGGGACAACCCTGGGAAACTAGGGCTAATACCGGATAAGACCACAGCTTCTACGGAAGCAGGGGTAAATGGCGGCTTTCGGGCTGTCACCTGAAGATGAGTCCGCGCCCCATCAGGTTGTTGGTGAGGTAACGGCTCACCAAGCCTAAGACGGGTAGCCGACCTTAGCGGGTGATCGGCCACACGGGGACTGAGACACGGCCCCGACTCCTACGGGAGGCAGCAGTGGGGAATCTTGGGCAATGGGCGCAAGCCTGACCCAGCAATACCGCGTGAGGGATGAAGGTCTTCGGGTCGTAAACCTCTGTCAGTAGGAACGATGGGTCTCAAGGCCAATACCCTTGAGATTTGACGGTACCTACAAAGGAAGCCCCGGCTAACTCCGTGCCAGCAGCCGCGGTAATACGGAGGGGGCGAGCGTTGCTCGGAATTACTGGGCGTAAAGGGTCCGCAGGTGGCCTTATAAGTTAGATGTGAAATCTCAGGGCTTAACCCTGAAACTGCACCTAATACTGTGAGGCTTGAGTACAGGAGAGGTTGGCGGAATTCCCGGTGTAGCGGTGAAATGCGTAGATATCGGGAGGAACACCAGTGGCGAAGGCGGCCAACTGGCCTGTTACTGACACTCAGGGACGAAAGCGTGGGTAGCGAACCGGATTAGATACCCGGGTAGTCCACGCCCTAAACGATGGATGCTAGGTGTAGGGATGAAAATCTCTGTGCCGTAGTTAACGCATTA
>JAVKFU010000016.1:0-2500 GCA_040223695.1 Deltaproteobacteria bacterium | reverse complement strand
TACACCTGGCGGCGGATAAAAAGCTCGTCCAGGCGCTTAAGAAGAGTAAATGCAGGGCTATGGCTTTTGAGACGGTCGAGCTTCCCGACGGCTCCCTTCCTCTTCTTATACCTATGAGCAAGATCGCGGGCAGGCTCTCGGTGCAGGTGGGCGTGCATTTCCTCCAGAAGTCAAAGGGCGGGAAGGGTGTGCTTCTGAGCGGAGCCGCGGGAGTGAGAAGGGGCAGGATAACTGTCATAGGAGGGGGAACGGTTGGACTGAGCGCAGTTCTCTCCGCGCTCGGACTCGGCGCCGAGGTTACGGTGATAGACATCAAGCAGGAAAAGCTTGAATTCTTCTATGAGCACTTCGAAGGCAGAGTGCGCACTCTCCCCTCGTATCCCGAGATAATCGGGGAGGAGCTCAAAAAATCCGATCTGGTCGTGGGCGCCGTTCTCGTTACAGGCGCGAGGGCTCCCAAGGTAATAACAGAGGATATGATTTCCGGGATGGAAGAGGGAAGCGTTTTCGTTGATGTCGCGATCGACCAGGGGGGATGCTCCGAGACGAGCAGACCCACTACCCACGATTCGCCCGTTTATGATTCCTGCGGCGTGAAACACTACTGCGTAACGAATATGCCTTCGCTGGTTTCACAAACCTCTACGTATTACCTGTCGAATACGATACTTCCCTATGTGCTTATGGTCGCCGACGGCAAAATCGAGCACAATGATGCGCTTTTAAAAGGTATAAACGTTGACCGCGGCGAACTCAAACTCGACATATACTGAGAATTCCTTTTAATTCCACCCTCATCGACAAAAAATGCAATAGCTTTAAGGTTTTTCTCCTTATCTGACAATATTTGTCGCGCAGTGACATTTATTTTCCCGCAGTGTGTCCCGGTAGCACTTGATGTAGTTGTAACTTGATGTCATCATTAAATATTATGAGTCTCTTGGTATGGCATAAACATTGCAAATAATATATGCAAAGAATACAATAGTTATTAATATTTATGAGAAATATATATTAACCTCCGGGTTAATCTTTCTCACAAGAGTCTGGAGGAATAGTTTTATGTCAAAATTAGGTGCATTTTCCAGAATTTGGCTGTTTGTGTTTGTTTCCCTCTTCGTTCTGCCTTTATTTATAAGCGCATCTTTGGCTGAAGAAGATTTTGTGCAGGATGAGTTAATAGTCAAAATAAAAAGTAATGCCAATCAATCGGCCCTGCAAGCGGAGTTTAGTATTTTCGACGCCGAGGTGAAGGAAACATTCGATGAATTGGACATTGTCGTCCTCAAGCTGCCTACGGGAGACTTTATAGATCTGGATCAGCAGTTGCTTGAGGAAAATCCCGAAATTGAGTACGTTGAGAAAAACTATATATACAATACAAGCGTTACTCCGAACGATCCATTGTTTGGCTTGCAGGACTACCTGAATGTTATAGACGCCCCTCAGGCATGGAACACCCACGTCGGCGGTTCAAATGCTGTCATAGCGGTGCTGGATACCGGAGTCGAGTCCACTCATGAGGATATAACCGGGAAGTTGCTTCAGGGCTGCAATGTTCTAGGTGGTTTTACAGATCAGAACTGCAGTCTTGATGTAAGCGATAACAACGGTCACGGGACAGGTGTTGCCGGGACCGCCGCGCTTAAGACCAATAATTCGATCGGCGCGGCAGGGGTATGCTGGAACTGCCTTATTCTTCCCGTTAAGGTTTTGAATGACGGCGGCACTGGAACGCTATCAGACGCGATAGAAGGCATATTGTTTGCCCGTGCGTACGCGCTCGGCAATCCGGGCAAAAGGGTGGTAATCAACATGAGTTTCGGCCGCGAGTGTAACAGTACCGGAATTACTCAGGCGGAACAGGACGTAATAGATTTAGCGTGGAACAGCGGCTTGCTCCCCGTGGCCGCGGCCGGTAATGACGGGAATAGTCTGCTTCAATGCCCCGCTTCGGCTAATCACGTTATCGCGGTATCGGCCACTACCAATTCCGATCAGCTGGCGGGTTTCTCAAGCTATGGAAGTTTCATCGACCTGGCTGCGCCGGGAGTAGGTATAGTTAACGCTTTCGGCACTTCGGATCAGCCGGGCAGTTTTTATACCTCCTGGTCGGGGACTTCTTTCTCTTCCCCGATCGTAAGCGGTATTGCCGGGCTTGTCTGGTCTGTTGATCCCAGCCTAACCAATGCCGGGGTAGATCAAATTCTGAGAGACACTGCGGAGAATATCGGTTCATCCACATTTTTCGGGGACGGCAGGGTAAATGCCGCATTCGCGGTAGAATTGGCAAGTGGAGGAAGTCCCGCTCCTCCTACACCTGCGCCTACCCCTACCCCTCCGCCGGGGGGAAGCTCCACTCTGAGCGGTTTTGACCCGAACCAGCCGGGTACCGTCAACACGGTAACCGTAACAAACGCTCCCAGGGGGGCCAGGGTAAATTTCGTCTTCTCTACCAGAGACGGCACAACGAGCATAAGGAGCGGGGCATGCAGCGGTC